>NZ_SLUN01000009.1:0-46920 GCF_004340685.1 Hydrogenispora ethanolica
TAAATCAAGTATTTTTAAAATCCAATTTCAATATTTCAGACCCTACTATCGACAAACAGTTAATTCTATTCGATTCTTAACCGGACAGTAGTGGATTAAAATATATAATCAATCGGGAACAGGTACGATTACTCTATTTTCGTATACCACTGATGGGAAGTGGGTTGCCTTTGGTGAAAAGCTTGATCTTTCTTCATTGCCTAATGGATGGAATATTATTAACATTCCCGACTTGGTTACGCGAACAATCAAAATAAAAATTTACAACGATAGTAACGCTTATATCGGCGGTATTGCTGAATTGGAGTTATGGGGAAAAACATCCTTTTCCTACAAAAAGGCTATTCTTTTAGCGGAAAATGTAAGTGGGTCAGTTGCATTTAAAATAAATTTGGATCAAAAGTGGGAAGATGCAAAACTATTTCTGATGACGAATAACGATTTAGAAGTCCTCTCACATACAAAGTTTGGTCTCATTATCAACGGAGAGATTATTACTCCTAGAATTCAATGCCAAACAACGCCTATGGGAACGAGGGTGGTGTTTGATGTTCCTACCAATAAGTTGAGGCCAGGAGATAATTTTATAAATTTAAATATCGGAAATATCTCGGCCTCAGATATCCAATTTGTAACTACAGAAAATAACGGAACGCTTTCGATCTCGTCGGTTGTTGCCTCGGACATAGAGCTGAAAGAAATTTGCAATGGCCTTCGCTATTCAGGAAAATCCGCTTTAGTGGATACACTTGAGATAAATTTAAGTTCTATCGCAGTAATTGATGCTATTAAGCTGTATAACCTCTCATCAAACTCAATTAATGAAGTAAAGTTTTGGGTATGGGAAAATAATTATTGGATCCCGATTAATAGTCAACTATCCCCTAAGAACTGTTTTACATTCCCCAATGGAACACCTCCTACTTCCAAATTGATGATTCAAGCACGGCCAGAATATATTGAAAGTTTATTAGAGGTTGAGGTTATAGGAAGTGAAGAAAGCCAAGGACCTCCTAAAGTGACGATCCTTGATCCCAGTGATAATTCTATTTTGGAATCGAGTAATTTTATTTTACAAGGATATGTGGACAATCCAAGAGCAATCGTTACTGTGGATAGCAAAAATGTTTTATTAAATGGTCATCATTTTAAAATACCTTTGGAATTTACAACTTCGGATATTAAGCAGACATTTACAATATCAGCGACGGATGAATGCGGTCTAAACGGTAAAACTTTCGTGACTTATTATAAAGGAGAACAAGGCAAACCGGAAATCACCTGTAATTTACCGGAAATATTTTACGTGGGAAGCTCCGAAATCATTATCAATGGAACCGTCCGGTCAGCTTACAATGTTAAGATAAATTCCATTCAAATACCTCTACAAGCAGGCCAGTATCGAACGAATTTAAACTTATTTGAGGGCGAAAATATCTTACAAATTGAAGCTCAAAATAGTTTTGGTTTATCAAGGCTTAAACGGCTGGTGATTTGTGATTTAAACGCACCTGTTATCAAGCTGACTAAACCGGAACAAAAAGAACTCACAACCAGTTCCGATAAACTAATAATTCATGGTTTCTGTAAAGATGCAAGTCTAGTAGATTTATTCATTAATAAAGAGCCGAATAACATTCATGGAGACCAATTTGATTCGATCGTATCTCTTAACCCCGGTAAAAATAACATTGTAATCACTGCTAAAGATGCTGTCGGGCATCAATCAGAAATACAAATTCATATCACAATGAAGTCACCTTTGAATGCCACCAGTACAAGCAGTCCGAAAGAGTTTTTTCAATCGATTGTCAGTAAATATTCAACGCCGCAAATTGCTCAGTCGCAATATAGCCCGTATAATTCTTATTTTAAGAACAACATTGAGGATGTTTCTTTAGCAAATGGTAGTTTAAGTGTTGAGGCCACTGATTTTACCTTGCTTGGAAGAGAAGGCATGGATTTGACTATCAAACGGATTTATAATTCAAAACTTGCCCAACAGGAGAAAATATACGAAAGTTTTCGTAAAAGATCGTTTCCAATTGATACTTTTGGCTATGACTGGTCCCTAAATATTCCATGGATTGAATATCTTAAAGATGTCATGTATTTACGGTTGCCAAACGGAGGTTTGAAAAAAGTTAGTTTTACCAATGGAAAGTTTATCTGTCATGAAGGAATTCATTTTACTTTTGAAGATCATCCTGAAGCAAACTCTTATGTATTAATAATGAAAAACGGAGTTAAATATGTTTTTGATCGAGGCGGCAAGGTAATTGAGCAATGGAGCCCAAGTGGGCAAAGCAAGATCAGTTATTCTTATAATGGTAGAGAAATCAGTAAGATTGTCGATTCGGTTAAACGGGAAATTGTATTTGGATATAAAACCGTGAGTTCAAAGCGCGTTATCAATACTATTCAGGTTGGAGACCGGGTATATCGTTATGAGTATAATAGTCCGGGGCTTCTTAAAGAATATCGTGATCCCCTCAATCGAATAACATCCTATAGTTATATTAATAAAAACTTGAATTCAGGTACTGAGATTTTCTGGATTGATTATTATGGTAATGATGATGTTGTTGGTGAATATATCAATTATAGTTTGGATTTATTGAAGGAAATAACTTATCCAACCACAGTAAAGTCTACTTATGATTATAACTTTATAAATCAATATAGCTGGAATAATTGGATTGAAGAAGGTTGGATGATTGAAGACGTCCTAGACATAACATCAAGCTATTACGGTTATGCCATTACAGTAAAGCAACACCAAGTTGCTGATAAGATTGAATTGTATGATTATGAAACAAATAATCAATTCGGTTCTATGGAGGATGGAACTTTTGTACCAAGCTATACTTTTATTGATTATGTCGGAGTTAGTTGCGGGGAAAAAACTCGAAGACAGATAAATCTTCATATTTATAAAGATAAAAATGGTTACTACGGTTACGACGCTTTGGGAGAGTATCCAAAAATCGACCAATATATAACTTCTCTACCTCTGCAGTATATTATCAATTATTTCGACGACGAGATATATTTTGAGTATGACTTAGCTACACAGTGCCTTAAATCAGAAATACATTCTCCATCGGGTTTCGAAGAGGCATATTCTAAAAAATACAAAACTGATGAGTGGGGAAATATATTGGAATATAGCTGGGTGGAATATTATGGCGATAATTATGTTGAACAGTATTTATATCATCCTCATTCAACAATTAAAGACTTAATTGATACGAAAACAGTGGAAAACTTTAATCCGGTAACTCAGCAAACTACTGTTATTACGACTACATATACATATAATGATGCTATCGGAAAACCGGAGACGATTCATATCAGTGATGAGACAAAAATTTTGGTAACCAGTTATACTTACTACTCGAATGGTAATTTGAAGACGAAAACAGAACCGAACGGCCTAATCACCGAATATTTTTATGATATCAATGAAGCATTTTTGTCAAGAAAAACAGCTTACCAAGTAAAAGATGCCGACGGTAATGCAAAAAACATTACCAGTCAGTATGGCTATAATCAATATGGGATGAAAGAATGGGAAATGGACTCGCGAGGGTATGTTACCTGGTATTTATATGATAATTTAGATCGAATAGTCAAGGTTATTTTTCCTGATGACAACGATGTACCGTTTTCAACCGTTAATAAGTTTCAAACTGAAAATCCTTTTCAGGAATATATATTCAATGATGCTCAAAACACCTGTGATTATTACAATGAAAATCGCCAACAAACTCGATTTATTTTTGATGGACTAGGCCGTTTAATAAACAAAACAGAATTTCTACGTGATCAAAGTGGTTCTATCCGTGAAGCCACAACGATGTATGGGCGGGATGAGTTTGGTCGAATCACTAGAGTAGTCAGTCCATTGGGGGTAAATACCGATACCGCGGATGCTCATACTACCTGGTACGAATATGATGGACTTGATCGAGTTACGAAAATAATTTTCCCAGGAGAAGAGCCGGGTTCGAAGACGAATTATGCCAAGATTGATTATAGTATAGAAGACTGGTGGGGGACAATTGAAACAATCATAGACGAAAATGGTGGAAAAGTAAAAATAAGTAAAGACTGGAACGGTAATATATTCAATGTTATCCAAGATTGCAAATATGGCGATGGTATAGAAACCTATACATGGAACTATGAATATGATTCCTTGGGCAATACAGTATATATTAAGGATCCTTACGGGGAAACCACCCAGGAATATGATGCTTGGGGTCATTTGGTGAAAATAAAAAAACCGACAGTTACCGGTTCACTAGTAAAACCGGGAACAGTTGATAAAAACATCCTACGCGCGCCCGAGTCAGTTACTCCCGTAATAAAATTTGAATACGATCTGATGGGGAATCTTGTTACTGAAATTAGCGCCAATGGAAATATCGAGACGGGAACTAATCCGGATAATTATAAAATAAAGTACGAGTATGATCAGTTAAACCGTTTAATTCAGACATCTTTCAAAACGACTCGAAAAGATGTTCAGACCAATACGGTTCAAATTAAAACATCCATAACAAAAAATTATTACGATGCAAACGGCAATAAAATCACTACTCGAATTATCATGGATCCCAACGATGGAAGCAGGGATAAAGTAAACGAGTATGTGTATTCCGCTCGTAATTGGTTATTGAGTGAAAAAGATCCTCTCGGTAACATTACTCAATACCGGTACGACCCAGTAGGAAATAAAATTGCCGTCATCGATCCGCGAAATGGTGAAAATGCACCGGTTATTTGGTATCGTTTTGCTGAGAATCAATTAATATTGGAAGATCCGCGAAGCAATAAAACCTTCACGACATGGTATCTTTATGATGATGTTAACCGTTTATACCGGGTCGTTCAGCCGGACACCACTCCCCCGGTCAACCCTTTTGCCGGCATGCCAAGCTATGATAATCCTTATACGGAGATTACATTTGATTTAGTGGGGAATAAACTAACGGAACGGGATCCGAATGGCTTGATACTTTCCTATGAGTATTTTCCTCGCAATTGGTTGAAGAGTGTTTCGGACCCCAGAGGAATCCGTCAATTTTTTAAATATGACAAGGTTGGAAATCAAACAGAAGTTCACACCCGGGTTCAGGATAACGTTTATATGGGGACGAGGCGGATCTGTGATAGCTTGGGCAGGCTACGCCGGATCATCAACCCGAATATGAATATCGTTGACTATGAATATGATGCCTTTGGTAAAACTACGCGGATAATAACCAATAATGGGCATCCGATAACCACGAAATATGTATATAATAAGTTGGGCTGGCTTATTGAGACGCAAAATGCGTTATCCAACAAGATTCTATATCGATATGATTTAAACGGCAACCAAGTTGCCGTCATATCGCCGAATAACCTTTATCAAATCAATCTCTATGATGAGCGGGATCGATTGATTGAAAGGGTAGACTCGTTAGGGAGATCTGAAAAGTATAATTATGATCTGAGCGGCAATGTCGAATTGGTATTGGACCGCCGGGGAACATTGAGGAGCTATAGCTACAATAAAAACAATCAATTACAACAGTTGAGCTTAAAAGGAAAGGATACCTCGGTCTTTACCATCCAATATCAATATGATAAGGCCGGCAACCGTCTGAGGGTTATGGATAGCTGTAATCCGGCCAATACAATTATTTACAATGACGGTGTATACGATCCTTCCAACAGAATCAATTCAATGTTATGGCAATTTGATGGTCAAACATACCGCACTGAATATAGTTATAACAAAGCCGGGCAATTAACTGGTATTAAATACCCGGAAGCCACCGAAAAAATCATTTATCAATATAACCAATATAATGAAATTGAAGAGGTCAAAGGTTTTACGAAGCCAAAAGGGATTGCGCTGAATATTGACGGTACCCTAAAGAGAATCCTGTATAACAATGGGTTGAGCGGATCTTTTGCCTACGATGAGAATCGCGGGTTAAAAGAATTAAAGGTGAATAACGGTTCGTCGGATATTCTAGATATAAACTTTGCCTACGATAAGCGACGAAATATTACCGGTATTCGTAATGAGGTCACCAAACGGAATATCGTTTATAATTACGATGATGTCGATCAGTTAATCGGTTACACTCAAACCGGCAATGTTGTCGAGAGCAACCCGGCTAACGGAGCGGCAGGTTTAAAAGAGAATGATTTTTCGGGAAGAAACCAATTGAACTTCGAGTTGGACCCTTCAGCCATTATCAACCTGGATTATAAGTCATCGAGCATTGGGTTGGACTTTGGTTTTGAGATCTCTGACATCAAAAAGATTAAACTGGTACCTGACAGTTCTCATGTGGGACATCGTTTATCCCGGGAATCGTTTGAACTTCTTACTTCCGCGGACAATTCCAATTATACATATATCCCAAACGAACAATGGGATTTCAAAAAGAACTCCGACGGAACGATGGAATTTGATTTAAAAAACCCGGTATCCGCGCGATTTTTTAAAGTTCACGTTCTTTACGACGAACGGGACGAGGATTTTAACGCGAAATATAGCGCCTCTTTTTTGAACGAGCTTTCCAAGATACTCTTGGTGTACAGGGCTCCGAGCCTTTCGAAAGATGAGTACCATTATGACGCCAATGGAAACCGAAGCGAAAAGGTTCTGATAGTCGACGGATCATCGGCCACGGTTCACTATGAATATTATCCCGGTAGTAATTTGTTAAAGAAGGACGGGAAATATGCTTATGTTTACGATGAGGCGGGAAATTTAGTTGAAAAGGGTAATCGATATACCGAAAGCAACGGTAATATCATTTTTACCACCAATGGCGCGGGAGTTGAATATTGGAAGTTCACTTATGATTTACTCAATCGTTTGGTCAAGGTCGATAAAAACGGTTTGGTCGTTGAGTACACTTATAACCCGTTAGGACAAAGAGTCAGTAAATGTATTGATGGAGTAAAGACCCGTTACGTTTTTGAAGGAACCGAACCTATCTTAGAGAAAAGATCCGATGGTATTACTAGGTCTTATATCTATGCCGTAGGGAAACATTTAGCCCGAGTCGATGGGCCGATCGGCAGTGGGACGCCAGTTTATTACTACCATACCGACCAGATTGGTTCAATCAAAGCGATTACCAACCAAAGCGGGCAGATGGTTTGGAGCGCCGAATATAAACCTTTTGGCGGCATTGCGATTGAGCAGAATACCATCGAGGAAAGCCACCGGTTCACCGGTAAAGAATACGATGCGGATGTGAGTCTATATTACTTCAACGCGAGATGGTATGATCCGGAGCTGGGAAGATTTGTGGCGGAGGATCCCGCCCGGGATGGGACTAACTGGTACGTTTATGGAGTCAATAACCCATTAATCAATACTGATTCCACTGGAATGATACATCAGGACGAAGATGGAAATTGGGATTATGATGACTGGGATTACGAATGGAATTATGATTATGATTGTTACAACTTCTGGGTTTATAACGATGATTTCTTTTCTTATGGTTCTAACGGTGGTTGGTGGAATGATATCGCAAAACTAAATGCGGCTTGGGACTTCTTAGGGGCTGTAGATTTTGATTCCCAAAACATTTCCGGTAGAAGGAAGTGGGTTACAGACAAAGGATATTACATTCCTTACTATGAAAGTCGTAGGGTGCAAACCATCCAAGGAAAAATGGGTATTGATGTTACCGGATGGTATGATGATCAGACGGCAATAGCAGTCGGCACACTACAGGATATGTATGGAGTTAAGAACGCCAGGGATTCGGTTTTTGGTCTTAATAGTTGGCGTGCAATGGATTCGATTAGTAACAGCCAGGATCATTCAGGGAAGTATCATGAATTCTATCAGGAGTACAATCTAAGAGTAGCCGAGGCAAGATGGCGGGAATTTCTAGGAGATTTATTAGTAAATGCGGCGATCTTTGGCGGAGGGAAGGCTTTACTTTCAAAATTACTTCCTGAAGCAGCTGTAACCCAAACCGGAAATGCTATTAATATCTCAACGGCTGGATTATCAGCTGAAGAGGCAGCAGCTATCAGAGCGTATGCACGAGGGGCAAATCAATATATCGAGCAAGCAGGCCCGCAAGTTATTAAATCAACTGCCGGACAATTAAGAAGGGATGCATCTGCTGCGGCACAAATAGAAAGGTTACGAGCTTCACGTGCTGGTCAACCTTATATCGGCCAAGTAGGACATGTTCCTGATACTGCAATTTCAGGCTCGGCAATACCACCTATGGGATGGCTTGATATGCCGGGAGTGTCTAATCAAGTTGTGGGTGGAGTACTTGGAAGTAGAGTTGGGCAAACAATAAAAGTTATATTAGTTGATGGGGTGAAACAATGACAGTAGATATGATGATTAATGAATTAAAAAAATTTTCATCCACAAGGCTATATTTCGGTGCAACAGACAAACTTGTACGGAACATAGAAGAAAAAAATATATGGCTACCCCAAAAACACCAGGAACTACTTGCCTATAGCAACGGGATAGAAGTGTATGGGGGGTATTTCAGATTATTTGGGCTAGATCCCAAAAACGATTTAGAAATGATAAACTGGAATGATTACCAGAAATGGAAATTTGCTTGGTTGGATAAAGTTGCTGATTTCTGGTGTTTCGGGGAGACAGCTTGGGGAGATCAGTACGCATATCGTTATGATGAACTTCTTAAAGGCAATTCATCAAAGGTTTATTTTCTATATGCTGCAACCATGGAAGCAGAAATGATTTGTAATGATTTTGAGGAATTTTTTGAGAAAGAGTTTTTACGATGTGCAATTGCACCTTATGATGTAATGATATCGATAGCTAGAAAGCGGTTAGGTGATCTCGATAATCGTTTTCATATTGTGTATAATCCATCGCTACTATTGGGTGGTCATGAAGAGATTGAGAATGTGATGAAATTACCTGCAACTACAGCGATGATATTTAATGGAGATCTTGCCACACAGCTTACTAATGAGCCGATGGAACGTGCTGTTAAAGAAATTCAAATATACCAAGATGAAAGAGGACGGAATCGAATACGAGTAATATGGGCTAAATGAAGAGTGGCAAAGAGCCCAGATTGGTTCAATCAAAGCGATTACCAACCAAGGCGGTCAGATGGTTTGGAACGCCGAATATAAACCTTTTGACGGCATTACGATTGAGCAGAATACCATCGAGGAAAGCCACCGGTTTACCGGTAAAGAATACAATGCGGATGTGGGTCTATATTATTTCAACGCGAGATGGTATGATCTGGAGCTGGGAAGATTTGTGGCGGGGGATCCCGCCCAGGATGGGACTAACTGGTATGGGTATTGTGAAAACACACCGCTGACAAGAAACGATCCCAAGGGTACTGTACATCAAGATGCCGATGGCAATTGGAAAACTGACGATTGGGATTTCGAATGGGACGATTTTTACGATTGTTACAAGTTCTGGCTTTATAATGACGCCTTCTTCGCGTATGGCCCCCATGGCGGATGGTGGAGGGTCCCCGAAAGAAGTCATATTGCGGAGACCTTCCTAACATCGGTCGATTTTAGGTGGAGAGAAAATTGGGTTCGAGCCAGTGGATGCTACATTCCATACTATGAAAGTCGATGGGTTCAAATGATCCACTCGGTAATGGGTATAGTTGACTCAACGCCGCGCGTTCGGGGCAATCCGGAAGGATGCTACGGCCGTCGCGGCGTTTCTTGTTATCCCATACTTGGATGGTGATGCCCGTCCCCAGGCACACGGCAACGATCAACGCATCCGCAATGGAATGCGAAAAATAGAAAATATGATGCAAAAAATCTCAATATGATTGTAAGAGTTTGCCGCAAAAAATGCTATCCTAGATCATAAGTTCAAGCGCTGAACTTAAGAGTTTATGGTGCTATGTTAACGCCAAAGGGGCTCGCTCGGTTTATAAGTTAGTCTTGGCTAACTTACGAGTGGGGCGAATGAAAGCAGAGCTGAGAATGGGTTCGCTTTTAAAAATAGTTCGGAATAAAAAGAGAGGAGAATCAAAATGACCACTAAAAAGGAGAAGCGGAAGCTTTTTCTGTATTGTATCGCGCTGGCCGTCGCCCTGGCCTTTAGTTCACTGGGTAACGCTCAGGCGGCAACGGCCGCTGTCGCCGAATCGACCCCGCAAACGGAGGAGACTGGCGGTGACAAGACCCAACCGGGTGATTCCGCCACCGAAGTCGCGGTCACTGAAGTGGAAGTGACGGGAACCAAAGACGGACCGGTGGCGCGCGACGCCAATATCGGCGTACTGGGCGACAAGGATCTGATGGACACGCCTTTTAACGTCACCAGTTATACCGCCGAGACCATCGAAGACCAGCAGGCCGACACGCTGCACGACGTGCTGGTCAATGATCCGTCCGTTCGCTATGCTACCTCTAGCGGCCATAACAATGAAAACTATATGATCCGCGGTTTAGATGTAAATTATGAGCATCTCTATTTTAACGGCATGCAGGGTTTGGCACCGCACTACCAGGTTCCGGTCGAATTTCTGGAACGGGTGGAAGTGCTCAAAGGGCCCAGTTCCTTTCTTTACGGCGGCGTGAACACCTCGGTGGGCGGCGCCATCAACCTGGTGCCCAAACGCGCCGGCGAAGAGGACATCACCAACTTTACCACCAGCTATGCCTCATCGTCCCACTGGGGCGGCCATCTTGACATTGGACGCCGCTTCGGCGAAAACAAGGAATGGGGCGTTCGCTTCAACGGCGTATACGCGGACGGCGAGACCGCAACCGACGACCAGTCCGGGGAAAGGATGCTGGGCGCTTTGGCCGTGGATTATCGCAGCGATAAATGGCGTTTCTCCCTGGATGCCTACCGTTCAGAAGTAACGAATGACAATGGCGCCGTCTCCATGTATTACCTAAATAATGGGTACGTGAAGGCGCCGGACGGCTCAACCAATATGTACAGGGGAACATCAGCCACGATGGAGAATACGGGTGTCCTGTTGAAAGGTGAATATGACATCCGGGACAATTTAACCGCTTATTTCGGTATCGGTACCTTATCAGCCAACGCAACCGGCTTTATTAACGGCAATCATGTTCAGCTCCAGTCCGATGACGGAACGGCTAAACTCCGGAACATCTTTAAGCAAAACTTCTGGACCGAGAACACCTCATCCGAACTGGGGTTGCGCGGCACTTACCAGACCGGTGGAGTAAAGCATCAGTTTGTTTTAGGCGCAAACCTTATGGATGCGGATTATTCCAATGCTTTTGCTAATTACTTCCCTACTATTAATAGCTGGTCTATTTTAACGAACATTGATAACCCGATCTCAGTTGCCGACTACTATGACAGCGTAACGCAGCCAGCCAAGGGTAATAAGACGCGCGTTACTGAACTTTCCAGTTTTTTGATGGCTGACACGCTTTCCTTTAACGAGGAAAAAGTACAGTTAACGCTGGGAGTACGTCGGCAAGAGATAGATGAGACAACCTACAAGTACTCCAGTAATCTCCAGACCGGAGAACCGACTTCAATCACCAATTACGACTCCGACGCCACTACACCGATGGTCGGCCTCATCGTCAAACCGTGGGACGAATCGGTTTCACTCTACGCTAATTATATTGAAGCGCTTTCACCGGGAACTGTAGTTAGTTCGTCGTATGTAAATTACGGTGAATTACTGGAAGCGTATAAAACCAAACAGCATGAAATCGGCGTTAAGTGGGACAAGGGAAAAATCACTAATACGCTGTCCTTTTTCCAAATCGAAAAGCCAAATGGTATTACTACGACGACTTCCGGCGGAAACTATTATTCTTATGACGGCGAACAGAGAAACCGCGGCATTGAATGGAATATCTTTGGCAGCATAGCGAAGGATCTCCGCCTTTTGGGCGGCATTGCCTATACGAAGGCTGAAATAGTCCGTACCAGCACAAGCGCAAGCGCTAATGAGGGCAATACCTCGTTTGGCGTACCGGAATGGACGGCGAATATCGGCGCGGAGTGGGACACGCCGTGGGTTCAGGATTTAGCCCTTTCGCTCCAGGCCATATACACCAGTTCCCAATATATCGATAATGCCAACACCATCAAAATACCGAGCTGGATGCGTTATGACATCGGCGCGCGATACAAAAGCGTCATTTCTACGATCCCGGTCACCTACCGGCTGAGTGTGATCAACTTGTTTGACGAACACTACTGGGCAGGTTGCTTCAACGAATATTATGCCACCTTGGGCACCCCCCGTACTGTTAAACTGTCGGCAACCATGAAGTTCTGAGCAACAGGGCTATCATCACCCAGCTTCAGTTTTAAACCGGGCGAGCAAAGACGTTAAATTCAGGCTGATCCCAATAATGGATTGGCCTGAATTGGCTGTTTCGATATTTATGATTTGAGAAGGAGCAATTTGGATTGAAAAAAATGTGGAATAGACACCCGGTGATATTTATCGCCATCTTCGGCCTGGTTATCGGAGTCTACATAACCTTGAAGCCCCGCCGGACCGATCCGCCAAAGATACCGGTCGCAACAGAACATCAAGAAGAGGATAGAAAGATTTTTCGCTATCTCGGGAAAGAATACGTTCTTCCTGTCAAAGCCGAGAAAATTGTCGTCACCGGAGCTTTGGAGGCGCTGGAGGATCTGCTGGCGCTAAAGGTTCAACCCGCCGGCGCGATGACGATCGGCGGGAGTTTTCCGCCCCTGTTCACCGCGATTCTACGGGACGCCAAGCCGATTGGCGAAAGGACGCAGCCGAATTTGGAAGCCATCCTCAAGTTGCAACCCGATGTTATCCTTAGCAGCGATAAATTCCCGGCGGCGACGGCGGAACAATTGCAGAAAATCGCCCCGACGATTCCGATCTCCCATTTTCCCGATGACGGTGCGGCCAACCTCCGTTTGCTCGGAGAGTTGACCGGCAAACAAGCATTGGCGGAAGAACTGCTCAAGGAGTATCAAACGAGCCTGGCGGCAGCCAAGGCGCGCCTGCCGGAAAAAGTCAAGGACCAGAAAGTGGTCGCGGTGCGGATTCGGGCGGGCAATATCAGCGTCTATCCGCCGCAGCTGTTCTTCAACGACCTGCTCTACACCGACTTGGGCCTGCCGGTGCCGGAGGAGCTCAAAACCGCCAAAACCCAGGAAGTCATCTCACTGGAAAAATTCAGCGCAATGGATCCCGACTATATTTTTGTGCAATACGCCGTCGCCGAAAGTCCGGCCCATCCCAAAATCTTGGACGAATTGCGGCAGAATCCGGTCTGGCGCAACATGAAGGCTGTGAAAAACGGCCATGTCTTCATCAATGTGGTGGATCCGTTGCTCCAAGGGGTGTCCTTCGGCGGGAAACTGGAGTTTTTGAAAGCGGCTGTCGCAAAATTATCTGAAGAATAAGGAGAGGACGGATTTTGAAGCGACAAGCGAAGCCGGGCCGGGCGACCCGGGGCGCGCGGTTGTCAGCGGAACCGGTCCGAGGTTTCCTCGGCGGCGGAAGCGCGACCGAGCATCCGCTGGATTTGCCGCTCCAAGCGATCGCTTTGATCGCGCTCGAAGCCGAAGGTTTACGCGGCATTTTAACCATTCTCGATCCGCAAGCGCGGCGGGTACGGGGCTGGACCATCGATGACGACGGCAGCCGTTCCTTTGCTTTTGTGGCGGAGGAGGCCGGGACATACCGCGTCCAATTGGCAGCCGGGGCCGGAGCGGGAAACTACCGTCTAACCCTCATTCAAACATTGTCCCTGGAGGAACGGGTCCGGCCCGTAGCCAACCCGCGCCTGGAGAGTTCCCGCATCCAACAGCTGCGCGCCGCTCTGACAGTCCGGCCGGAGCGGGCGCTAGCCTCCTTTTGGCGGGAGGCCGCGGCGGAAGGGACGCCCCTCCGGGAGGCCGACCCCCGGGATCCCCGGATGACCCTTTGTACGTTTCTCTGGCGCGGGAATGCGGCAACCCGCAATGTCCGGGTTCATCTTTTATACCGGACGACCCTTCCCAATGATTATGACCTGGCCTTGTTGCCGGGAACCGATGTCTGGCACACCACCATTCGCTTGCCGTCCCAAGGCCGGTTTGCCTATACGTTGCTGGTGAACGCGCCGTCGCTGGCTCCACCGGATATCGACAGCGCGCCGGAGCATAAATTGCTCTATTTTGCCGTCTCTCAGGCGGACCCGCTGAATCCCCGGCGTTGTTTCGACGAGCCCGGCAGCCGTTATGAGGCGCTGTCGCCGCTGGTATTGCCGGATGCGCCGCCCCAGCCGTGGACACAGGAGCGTCCGGATGTCGCCCGGGGCGCGCTGCGGCGGGTAACCTTCAAAAGCGAACTGTTGCAAGATGAACGGCATGTATCGGTCTATACGCCGTCCGGCTACTCCGCAGGGGCCAAACCTTACGGACTGCTTTTCGTATTCGACGAGCAGTGGTACCTGTCGCGCGTACCGACACCGACCATTCTCGATAACCTGCTGGCGGACGGGAAGATACCGCCATTGGTGGCGATCCTGATCGGCAACGGCCCCGGCGACGCGCGCAGCCGGCAGTTGCCGTGCCATCCGTTGTTTGCCGATTTTATGGTGAAAGAGCTGATCCCCTGGGTTCAGCGGCATTACAATGTCACGGCTGAGCCGGGCCGCACGATCATTGCCGGGGCAAGCTACGGCGGTTTGGCAGCCACCTATGTCGCGCTGCGCTACCCGGAGCGGTTTGGCAATGTGCTGTCGCAATCGGGTTCCTATTGGTGGCAACCGCCAGTAAAACCGGATCGGTCGAATGAGTTCAACCCCTACCGGGAAGGAAACTATATCGCCGCGCTGGTGATTCAACGTCCGAAACTTGCGTTGCGTTTTTATCTGGATGCGGGAACCGGGGAAATCGATCGTACGGGGAACGGGCGCTCGATTCTGGCCGCGAACCGCCATTTGCGCGACGTGTTGCTGGCCAAAGGCTATGAAGTCCATTACCGCGAATTTGTCGGCGGGCATGACTTCTTGAGTTGGCGCGGCACCTTGGCCGACGGCCTCATCGCATTGAGCGCCGGTTGGGCCGGGGCCGGCCCGCCCCCCGATTGCTGACCGCCGGAATGACGGCGCTTACACCGCGTCGTTCCGCTGGAGGCTGTTTTTTCTGAATTCCAAAGGCGTCCGGCGCATTAATTTTTTAAAGATCAGGTTGTAATAGTTCTGATTATTGAAACCCACCGCAAGGGCGATATCTAATACCGGCAGATCCTCCTCGGCCAGCATTTTTTTACTCTTTTCAATCCGCAATTCATTCAGAAACTGGGAGAAAGTCTTCCCGGTTTCTTTTTTAAAGAGATTGCACAGATAGGATTTGCTGATCTTAAGGTAGTGCGCGGTATCCTCCAACGTCATCGGCTCGTGATAACGGGCATCCATGTAGTCAATGGCCTTTTTCACATACAAGCTATAGGGTTGCTCGTAGTAGGTTTTGAGCTTTTGTTTAAAATAGGCGCTATCCGCGGCGATGGTTCGCAACAACTCCAATAGGTACGGAATGCAATAAGCCGGCTTGTAGACGAGGGAATCTCTCGCGGCTTTGGGCTGTGATGCATAAGGCCCGATGATATGGAAGCCCCGGTTGATATTTTTGCCGCAAATCTGGCAAGCGGTGAAATGAATATGCTCCGGCGCAGTGATGGTTACAAAGCGGGTGTGAACTGCCGTTAACTCCTTTTTCGCTTGCTCGAAAACATGCTGGCGCTCAAACAGTTCATCCATTGCCCCGGAATACCCCGCCGAATGGATGGGGATGCCATTAAAATCAACCGACCGGATGGGAATGTGGGTACAAACGTAAAACTTCTCAATCGTCTCCCGGATATGCTCGTGAACCAGCACTGTCAATCCCTCCTTTAACTTCTGAAATATGGTTATAAAAATCGCAATATCGTTATAAGGAACCCTTTGAAAAAATGGTATGATGAATTACGTCGCAACGGACAGTCTCAACAGCATACCTTTTCAGGGCGGCTTTTCGCGATACTTGCGCACTGGATCCCGGCGCCGCAAGAGGGAGCGATTTGCGGCCTAAAGTTAGTTTAAACTAACTTAACGTACAAATCAATCCTGGAAGTGTTGCGGTATGGTTAACTCTTGATTCAATGATGGGGATCCTTGATGCGAAATTTCATATAGGCGGATTTCATGCATCCAACAATTCCGAATTCTTTCAAGATAAGCGGGTCCAAGACAATGCGTTTAAAAGTTTATCTTCCGTATCTGATTTTGCTCGCCGCGCCGGTTCTGATTTTGGTGATGGTCTTCTTATCGATCCGTTACGGGGCGAAGCAGATGGACTGGGATACCGTCCAAACGGCGTTGCTGCACTTTGATCCGGACAATGTCAATCACCAGATCATTATCGGTTCTCGGCTGCCGAGAGCCGCCGGGACGCTGCTGATCGGAGCCGCCCTGGCGGTCTCGGGAGCCCTGATGCAGGGGATCACCGGGAATTATCTGGCTTCTCCCAGCCTCATGGGAGTGACGGACGGTTCCGCTCTGGCGATCACCCTTTGCCTGCTGGTGATGCCCGATGCGACGGTTTTGGAACAGATGGCTTTTTCGTTTCTCGGCTCAGCCCTCGGCGCGGGTCTGGTGTTCGGAATGGGCTCCCTGGTGCCCAACGGATTGTCTCCGGTCAGGCTGGCGATTCTGGGGACGATCACCGGGACCTTCCTGAGCGGGGTTGCGGCGGCCCTGGCCCTTTATTACCACGTCGCCCAGGATATCAGTTTTTGGTATAACGCGCGGCTCCACCAGCTGAACCCGGAGTATCTCAAACCGGCGCTTCTTTTCATGGCCGCGGGCTTCGGCATCGCGCTCTGGGCATCGCGGTCCATCACCTTGCTCAGCTTGGGAGAAGAGGTGGCTCTCAGTCTGGGCCAGCGGACCGCGCTGATCAAAGGGGTGGCCGCCTTGGCCGTGATGCTTTTAACTGGGGTCGCAGTGGCTTTGGCCGGGAAAATCGGTTTTGTGGGCCTGATCATCCCGCATATCGTCCGTTATCTGGTGGGCGTCGATTATAAACGGGTTATTCCCTGCGCCGCAGTGTTGGGCGGGATCTTTCTGGCTGGCTCGGATCTGCTCAGCCGTTTCTTGAATTATCCCTTTGAAACACCGGTCGGAGTGGTCACCGCCTTGATCGGCGTGCCTTTCTTCCTGTACCTCGCGCGAAAGCGGGGTGGCAACCAGGATGCCTAGGGAGGAAGCGTGGAAACGGTACCGGACAGTGTTATGGACCGGATTGGGGCTGGTCTTGCTCGTGACTTATTTCAGCCTGACTCATGGAGTAATGGAAATGACCGCCCGGGATGTTTTGAAAACGCTGCTGCGGATCGATCCGGTCCGCCGGTACGATCTGCTGATCCTGGAGTTCCGCTTGCCGCGAATCGTCACCGCCGGATTGGTCGGCGCGGCGTTGGGCGTGGCCGGAGCGGCGATCCAGGGGATCATCCGCAACGGACTGGCCGATCCCGGAATTTTGGGCATCAATTCCGGCGCCGGGGTGGGGATCGTAACGTATATCGTTTTCTTTCAGGAGAAGATCGCCGGCACCGGCTGGCTTGCCGTAATGGCCATGCCCTTCTGCGGCTTGATGGGAGGGCTGGGAGCGGCATTGCTCATCTATTATCTGGCGCGGCAAAACGGCCGGTTGGATCCGCAGCGGTTATTGCTGACCGGGATCGCGGTCAGTTCCGGCCTGGGCGCCGTGATCCTGTATGTAACGTTGAAGATGAGCAGCGGGGATTTTCAGATGGCTGCGATCTGGCTCGCCGGAAGCGTCGATAAGGCCAACTGGCGGCAGCTTGCGGCGCTCCTGCCCTGGCTCGGCATTTTGATTCCGTTACTAATCCGCAAGGCGCAGCTGCTAGATGTGTTCCAATTGGAGGAGAGCAGCGTGAGGAGCCTGGGAGTGGCCGCCGAAAAGGAGAAAGCCTTTTTCCTTTTGAGCGCGGTCGGACTGGTGGGCGCGTGCGTTTCAGTAGCGGGGGGAATTGGTTTTGTCGGCTTGATCGCGCCCCACATGGCCAGGCGTCTGGCAGGCATCGCCCACCGGCGAATGATCCCGGTCTCCGGAATGTTGGGGATGCTTTTGGTGATCAGCGCCGATTGGATCGCCAGGACCCTCTTCGCCCCGGCGGAGATCGCGGTCGGGATCATCATTTCCTTAATCGGAGCGCCGTATTTCATCTATCTGCTATTCACTGCCAAAGCATAGGAAAGGTTTGCAAGGTTCACGAAGATGAGTATTTTACGCGTGGAAAAACTGCGGGTCTGTTACGGAAGAAATGTCATTTTGCACGATCTCGATCTGACCGTGGCGGCGGGGAAAATCACGGCGATCATTGGGCCAAACGGTTGCGGCAAATCGACCTTGCTCAAAGCCATGGGCCGGATCATCCGGCCGCAGCAGGGCGCGGTTTATTTGCATGGAACCGATCTCAGCCGGCTCCCCACCCGCCAGGTCGCCCAACGGCTGGCGGTCCTGCCCCAGCATCCGGTCGCGCCCCCTGAATTGACCGGGGAAGAACTGGTGGCTTTCGGGCGGTTTCCCCATCAGCAAAAGATGAATCAGTTGACAGCCAAGGATAAGGAAGCCATTGCCCGGGCGATGGAGCTCACGGGGGTGAGCCCGTTCCGGGAGCGGCCCATCGGGAGCCTGTCGGGCGGCGAACGCCAAAGGATCTGGCTGGCCATGGCGTTGGCGCAAGAGACGGAAATTCTGCTATTGGATGAGCCGACGACCTATTTGGACATGGCCCACCAGTTGGAGATGCTGCAGATCGTGGAGCGGCTGAATCAGGAACGGCGCTGCGCCATTGTGATGGTGTTGCACGATATCAACCATGCCGCCCGTTTTTCCCATACGATCGTCGCGATGAAACAGGGCCGGATTCTTGCGGCCGGCAATCCCCAAGCGACGATCACGACGGAAGTGTTGCGGAGCGTTTTTCAGATCGAAGCGCGGGTGATGGCGGATCCGCTTCGCGGAACGCCGGTCTGCTTCGGTTATGACCATGCGCCGGTAGATTTAGATTTCATTCGGGAGAAGCGATATGAAAGGTAAAATATTGACTGGCAACGTGATGGACAGGGAGATCATCGTCTATCTTCCGCCTTCGTACCGCAGGACGGGAGCAGGGTTTCCGGTGGTCTATGTTCAGGACAAAGGGGATCTGTTCGATCCGTCCGGCAGCCATGCCTTGGCGGACTTGGAAGCCCTGTTTGAACAAGCCCGGCTGGTTGAACTGGTGTTGGTCGGCGTCGCAAGCAACGACCGGCGGAGCGAATATACCCCTTGGCCCGCGCCGGCCTTGGCGGAGCGGTACGGCGGTTTCGGCGGCCGGGGGGCCGACTATCTTGCGTTTTTGGCCCATGAATTAAAGCCGTATATCGACGGCGAATACAATACGCTCCGCCAGCCCGGGGATACGGGAATCGCCGGCGCTTCGCTCGGGGGACTGATCGCGACCTACGCCGCTTACCTGTATCCGGGCGTCTTCGGCCGGATCGCTTCGATCTCCGGTTCTTTCTGGTATCAGGGATGGATCGAGTTTATGGCGGCGCAACGGATAGCGCCCGCCGGACGGAAGATCTATCTGGATGTGGGGAGCCTGGAGGGCACCGTCAAAACGAATGTTCAAAAAGAGATGGTTCCCCAAACCCGAAAAGCGCACCAAATCCTGCGATCCGCAGGGTTCACGGCAGGCGATTGCAAACTGGTGATCGACGAGGGCGCAGTCCATCGTCAGGAGTTTTTCACCAAGCGTTTTCCGTCCGCCTTGCAATGGCTGTTTGCCAAGTAGCTTCGCTCAAGGAGCTTACGGCCGGACAAACCAGGCCGTAATTTTGGAGGATCATCGGGAAGGAGTAGAGACGAATGGCGGGACATGGGAAGAAAGGGGATGCAACGATCAAAAGCAAGGGCTCATATGGCATGGCGGCAGCGATTTCTTTGTTGGTCCATGTTTTATTGGCTGTAACGCCTTCCTTTGGACGGTTGGTTACGGATGCGCCGCGTATCGAGGTTCCCCCCGCTTTGGTGGAGATTATGCCCGCCAAGTTGTTAAGCACGGGTGAGACAGGTGATGGGGATGGTCTGAAAATCCCAACCGGGACCACGGCGGGAGCCGCGGAATCCGGGCCACCGCCGCCGGAGCGCCAAGCCGTCGCGAGTAGCCCCAATCGCATCGAATCCGCGCCGCCGCAGGCGCAACCGGCCGTCCCGGATCCGCTGGAACCGCAACCCGAGAGCGCCTCCCATCCTCCGGCGGCGCTTCCCGAAGCCGTTGCCGCGGCTGCGCCGCTGCCTCCGGTTTTGCACGGGAATGCCGTCGAACCGTTCATCGTCGCGCCGGAGTCCGGAAACGCGGCATTGGACGGAGCGACCGCGGCGGTGGCCGCGCCCGGCGGGACAGCCCCGGAAAACGGGGAGGCTCCGGCGGGAGGCTTCAGTCAAGCCGGCTCCGACGGTTCAAAAGCCTTTAGCGGTATGGGCGGCGGAACCGGAGGAAACGGGGTCGGAAATGGAGCGAATGCGCCTGGCGGTATGGGTGGAGGAACCGGCGGAAGCACGGCCCGGATCGTTCGCGGCGCGGCGCCCGGCTATCCGCAGGCGGCCCGCAGGGCGGGTTGGGAAGGCGTAGTGGTGGTGCGGGTGCTGGTTGACCCCCGCGGCGGCGCGGCCACGGTGACCATTCGCGAGAGCAGCGGCTTTCCATTGCTGGACGATACGGCGCTCCGGGCGGTGAAAAAATGGCGCTTCGCGCCGGCGACCCAAAACGGGAAAGCAATCGCCAGTTTTCATGATGTCCGGGTCCGGTTCCGTCTCACCGACCCATAAACCATGATCTGGCGGAATCAGGGATTTTCCCCGAAATCGATAGGAGAGGATGAGCACTGATATGTTTGAAGTATTGATCAAAGGAGGCTGGGTCATGGCGCCGCTGGGGATCTGCTCGCTGGTGGCGGTGACCATCATCGTGGAAAGGCTGATCTTCTTCCGCCGGACCGGCTTCCGGCAACCGGCCGATGAAGTTCTGGCCCTGGTCCGACAAGGACGGCATGAGGAAGCGCTGGCGAAGGCGGACGGGAACCAGCTGCCGGTCGTCAAGGTATTACAAGCCGGCTTGAGCCATCGCCGCAATCCGGGCAAGGCGATGGAGGCGGCGGGATTGGCTGAAATATCGGGAATGAAGCGGGGCTTGACGGCGCTGGAAACCATCATCACCCTTTCGCCGCTGTTGGGATTATTGGGGACGATCATCGGGATGATCGGTTCGTTTCAGATCATGACCCTTGCGGGATCGAGCCAGCCCCACGCGGTCACCGGCGGGGTGGCGGAGGCGCTGATCGCCACGGCGAGCGGCATCACCGTGGCAGTCGTTACCCTGATCCCGTATAACTATTTCCTGCGCCGCGTCGAGCAGGAAACGGAGACGATCGAGCAATATGCGACCCGGCTCGAACTGGCGTTCAATGAGCCGTTACCGGAGAGAGCGCGATGAAACTGCCGCGAAGCGCGCCGCGCAAGGCGCGGATCGAAATCATTCCGATGATCGATACGATGTTCTTTTTGCTGGTGTTTTTCATGCTGGCGAGCCTATCCATGACCCACCAGTACAGCGTGCCCGTGAATCTGCCCAAGGCGGCCGGCGTGCCGGACAAGGTTCCCGAGGTGGTGACGGTGACCATCACCCAGGACGGCAAGCTGTTTTATAATAAGGAAGCGATCGCTTCGCCCGGGGAAGCGGTGCTGCGGCTGCTCGAACGGAAAAAATCTGCGGCGTCCCTGGCGGTGATCATCAATGCCGACCGCGGCGTCCGGCACGGCCGGGTCGTCGAACTGCTTGATGCCATTCAGCAAAGCGGTTTAACGAAGATCGCCATCGCGGTGAATCATTCCCGGGGTTGATGCTCCGCCGGGCAGATGAACGGAGGCGAGGAGCCAAAAGCTCGGTTGCCCTTCCGCCGCTGTTCTTTATGGCGACGAGGATTTCTTTTATGGTTCGGGACTCCGAGAAATGATAAATTTGGCTGGTAAAATCGAAATGCGCTTTTTGAAATTCGATTTTCGATCTGAAAAATCAAAATTTCGCTCATGGAAAGTATATTTTTGCTCCGGTGAATTAAAATAGTAATCCTGATAATTCTATTTTCTCTCCGGGAAAATGGAATTTCGCTCCGATAAAATCATATTTTCCGCTCCGATAATTAAAATATCCGGCCTGAAAACTTAAATTCCGGACCAGAAAAGCGGAATTGGCGAAATTATGATGGTGGGTGGAGACGGACTTTCCGGTAGGGGAACGGGCGGAAAATTTTTGGAACAGGATTGTGATTTTCATCACAATCTGCTATACTGAAAGAAACAATTTGTCATGGGTGGCGTTTCCGGTCATCGTGATGAATTCATCGGTGGATGATTGGGTTCCGAAACCGAAGAGGTTTTCTGAGGCGGGGGACATTCGATCAGGCGCGTGAATTTCGTGAGAATTAGCTCGATAGCCGGTTCTCTGTATTCATAACCCTTTTTGAGAATGTTTCCGTTCTCAAAAAGGGTTTTTTGTTTTTCTTTGGTCGCCCATCCGACCAACGAAACCGGATCCTGGTTATTCCAATTAACGACCGCGAACGAACACCCAATAACCAACGACCACCAACCACCAACCACGAACATTTTTTAAGGAGGCTGACGCCGGATGAATTTCTTGGAGAAGTACCGAGAGGATTTCGCGGAGTACGACGCCATGGAGCGCGATTTTATCGATGAGGACCGGATCTGGGAGCAGCTGCGCAAGTGGGAGAACCCCGGACCTGCCGCCGTGCGGCGGGTGCTCGACAAGGCGGCACGCAGGGAACGGCTGGAGCCGGAGGAGATGGCGGTACTAATTCAGAATCAGGACCCGGATTCCATCACCGAAATGTTCGAGCTGGCCCATCGCTTGAAGCGGGAAGTCTACGGCGACCGGATCGTCTTCTTCGCGCCGCTGTACATCAGCAACCGTTGCGCCAACAATTGCGTCTACTGCGGCTTCCGCAGTTCGAATCATGGCATTCGCCGCCATACCTTGAGCATGGAGGATATCGTCCGCGAAGTCAGGATCATGACCAACGAGGGGCAGAAGCGGACCGTGCTGGTGTATGGCGAATCCCCCGAGACGGACATCGACTACATCTGCGAGAGCATCCGCCAGGTCTACGGGGTCAAGCTGAAACACGGCGAGATCCGGCGCGCCAATATCAACTGCGCGCCGCTGACCCGGGACGAATTGCGCCGGTTGAAGGAGTGCGGCATCGGCACCTTTCAGGTTTTCCAGGAGACCTACCATCGTGAGACCTATCAACGGCTGCATCCGGCCGGCACCATCAAGAGCCACTTCCGCTGGCGCCTGTACGCCCATGACCGGGCGCTCGACGCCGGGGTGGACGACGTGGGAATCGGGGCGCTTTTCGGGCTGTACGATTGGCGTTTTGAAGCCATGGGCCTGCTCTACCACACCATCCATCTGGAAGAGAAGTATAACGGCGTGGGGCCGCATACCATCTCCTTCCCCCGGATCGAGCCGGCGTTTGAGACTCCTTACGCCCAGCATCCCGAATACGCGGTGAGCGACGCCGACTTCAAGAAACTGGTGGCTATCCTGCGGCTGAGCGTACCCTATACCGGCCTGATTCTAACCGCCCGCGAAAAGCCGGAGGTCCGCCGCGCGGTGATCCCGTTCGGGGTCTCGCAGATCGACGCCGGTTCGCGGATCGGAGTGGGCGGCTACCAGGAGTCGCTGGCCAACCAATTGCCCGACAAGGAACAGTTCCAACTGGGCGACACCCGCTCGCTCGACGAAGTGATCCGGGAGACCTGCGGCAAGAGCATCCCGTCGCTCTGTACCGCCTGTTACCGGAAGGGCCGGACCGGCGAGCATTTCATGGGGGTCGCCAAGTCCAGCTTCGTGCATCATTTCTGTATCCCCAACGCCATCCTGACCTTCAAGGAATACTTGATGGATTACGCCAGCCCCGAGACGCGCGCCGCCGGCGAGCCGGTGATCCAAAAATATGTGGCGGAGATCGAGGATGAGACGACCAAGCAATTTGTGGAGCAGGCTTTGACGCGCTACGAGGCGGGCGAGCGGGACATCTATCTCTGAGTGGCGTTGGAGGAGAAGAGCATGACATACCGGATCGAACATGATTTATTGGGAGAAAGGGAAGTCCCGGCCGACGCCTATTACGGGATCCACACGCTGCGGGCGGCGGAGAATTTTGAACTGGCGGGCCGGCCGCTCCATCCGCAGCTGATCGGGGCCCTGGCCGCGGTGAAGAAGGCGGCCGCCCTGGCCAACCGGGAGGCCGGGCTGCTCGAACCGCGGCTGGCGGCGGCCATCGCCGCGGCTTGCGATGAAGTGCTGGCCGGACAATGGCGGGAGCAGTTCATCGTCGACGCGTTGCAGGGCGGAGCGGGTACCTCGGCCAATCTGAACCTGGACGAAGTGCTGGCCAACCGGGCTCTGGAATTACTTGGCGCGGCCAAGGGGGATTACGGGCTGATCCACCCGCTGAATCACGTCAACCTGAGCCAGTCGACCAACGATGTCTTTCCCACGGCGATCCGGATCGCCGTCCTGCAACGGTTGAAACCGCTCAGTGAAGCCCTGGCCGACCTCCAGGCCGCGCTGCAGCGGAAGGAGGAAGAATTCGCCGGGGTGATCAAGATGGGCCGCACCGAATTGCAAGACGCCCTCCCGGTGATGCTGGGCCAGGAATTCGGCGCCTACGCCCAGGCCATCGCCAGGGACCGCTGGCGTATCTACAAGGCCGAGGAACGGTTGCGCCAGGTGAACCTGGGCGGCACCGCCGTCGGCACCGGCTTCAACGCCGAGCGGCGCTATATCTACACGGTCATCGAGAAGCTGCGTGAAGTGACCGGGCTGGGGCTGGCCCGGGCCGAGCAGATGATGGATCCGACCCAGAATAACGATGTCTTCGCCGAGGTCTCCGGGATGTTGAAGGCGGCCGCGGTCAACCTGGCCAAGATCGCGAACGATCTGCGGCTCCTGGCCTCGGGTCCCGCGGCCGGCCTGGCTGAGATCAACCTGCCGGAGCTCCAGGCCGGCTCCTCGATCATGCCGGGCAAGGTCAATCCGGTGATCCCCGAGGCGGTCCGCCAGGCGGCCTATCAGGTGATGGCCAACGACCTGGCGATCACCCTGGGCGCTCAGGCCGGGGAGCTGGAACTCAACGCCACGCTGCCGCTGATCGCCGATAACCTGCTCACATCGGTGGATCTGTTGCAGCGGGCGGCGCTAGTCTTCCGGGAGCGCTGCATCAAGGGGATCACCGCTAATCCCGAGCGTTGCCGGGCGCTGCTGGAGGCGGGCTTCGGCTACGCCACGGCGCTGGTCCCGTACCTCGGTTACGAACGGGCCACCGAACTGGTGCGCCGGGCCCGGCGGGAGGGCCGGACCATCCGCCAGGCGGCCTTGGAATCGGGCTGGCTGACCCCGGAGCAGCTGGAGCGGATCTTCGACCCCTACCAGTTGACCCGGCCGGGGATCGCGGGGAAGAATTGAACTGTTTCGCCGTTCGAAAATGTTTTATGGTTTGGGAGATTATTTCGCGTGCGAGGAAAAAATCTATTTTATACCACGTGTATGTAGTCCGGCGCCTCACCCCAGCGCGCCGGGGTGAAACCTTGCCGGATTGGCTGTCTTTCAGAAATCACATTCGCGTCGTCAAAAGCCGTACAGTGCAAGGAACGACCGAGCGAGGAGCGCAGATCATACTCGCCGTATATCGAGCACCGCAGCGACCGAGTGACGCCGCAATGTGCGACTTTTCACGGCGCAACAGCCAATCCGGCAAAGCTTTCAGTCTTACCGATGATTTCTTTTTTAAACTATATCGCTACTGTACTTCTATAAGCGATACGGAAAACGGAGGTCTCCCATGAACAATCTTAACCAAACCCCGAATTCGGCCCGGTTGCAAATCGCCATCTTTGGGCGGTGCAACGCTGGGAAGTCGAGTCTGATTAATGCCCTGACCGGCCAGGCGGTGGCCTTGGTCTCCGACGTTCCCGGGACCACCACCGATCCGGTTTTTAAAGCCATGGAGCTCTTGCCGCTCGGCCCGGTGACGCTCATCGATACCGCCGGGCTGGACGACGAGGGGGAGCTTGGCGAGCTGCGCAAGGAGCGGACCTACCAGATCTTGAACCGGACCGATCTGGCGGTGTTGGTAATCGACGGCACGGTGGGACCGGCCGGGTTCGAGGAAGAGCTGCTTCGGGCCATTCGGGCCAAGAACCTGCCGGTGGTCGGGGTGATCAATAAGCGGGACGTGGCCGCCTATACCCGGGAAGAACGGTTGGAGTGGGAGCGCCGGCTCCAATTGGAACTGGTGGAAGTGGCGGCGGCCGGCGGTGTCGGGATCCGTGATCTGAAGACCGCCTTGATCCGTTTCGCGCCCGCCGATGACGCCGAGCTGTTTCTGACTGGCGATCTGGTCGGCCCGGGCGATCTGGCGGTGCTGGTGGTCCCCATCGACAAGGCCGCGCCCAAGGGCCGGCTGATCTTGCCGCAACAGCAAGTGATCCGCGATTTGCTGGAGCGTGACGCCATCGTTGTCGTGACCAAGGAGCACGAACTCCGGGCGACCCTGGAATCCTTGGGCCGCCGGCCGGCCCTGGTGATCACCGATTCCCAGGTTTTCCTGAAAGTAGCGGCGGATACGCCGCCGGGGATTCCCCTGACCTCTTTCTCGATCTTGTTTGCCCGCTACAAAGGGAACCTGCGCGAACTGGCACAGGGGGCCATGGCCGTCGCCGGGCTGCGGCCGGGCGACCGGGTGCTGATCGCCGAGGGCTGCACCCATCACCGGCAGTCGGACGATATCGGCACGGTCAAGATCCCGCGCTGGCTGCGGCAGTTGGTCGGCGGCGAGCTGGAGTTCGAATGGGCCAGCGGGCTCAGCCTGCCGACCTGTCTGGGCCGGTACCGGCTGATCGTCCATTGCGGCGCCTGCATGCTCAACCACAAGGAGATGCTCTACCGGCTCTCGCTGGCCCGGGAGCAGGGGGTGCCGATGGTCAATTACGGGGTGTTGATCGCTTATGTCCAGGGGATTCTGCCGCGGGTGCTGGAACCTTTCCCGGAGGTCCGGGATCTGCTGGAGACCGGAGCGATGGCGAAAGCATCCGGGGGCTGACCCGGCGCGGGGGAGTAGGAGGAAGGCGTTTTTCATGATATCATGAAATGAAGCGGACCCGGCGGGTTACGTTATAAGTTAGCGGAAACACTTCTTCAGGAGGATATCATGAGCGAAGACAAACGGTTGGGCGTGATTGCCATTATTCTTGAGAATCCCCACGATTCCCAGGCCAAGGTGAACGGTTATATCAGCGAGGCCTCGACGATCGTGGTGGGACGGATGGGGATTCCCTACCGGGAGAAGAATGTGGGGGTCCTGGCGTTGATCGTGGACGGCACCGAGAACGAGATCAACTCGCTCACCGGCAGGCTCGGCAACATCGCCGGAGTCAGCGCCAGGGCCACCCTCACCAAGAAACTTTGATTGAGGTGTTCCATGATGGAAGCGTTCCATGAGCGGCATGACGGTGATCGAAGCGATTCGGCCAGTCTGATAGCGGACGGCGCCGAGTTTTTGGCGGATCGGCCGGCAATTTTGCGGACCATCGCCGCACCCGGCGGAGAGGATGCGCAGCAGTTGCGGATGAGCGCCAATCTTTTGCGCCGCCGCGCGGTGGGCGACGCGGTCCATCTGCGCGGTTTGATCGAGTTTTCGAACCATTGCCGGAATAACTGTTGCTATTGCGGCCTGCGCCGCGACAACCGGAGACTGGCGCGCTACCGGATGACCCCGGCGGAGATCGTCTCCGCCGCCGAGCGCGGCGCCGCGCTCGGCTACCGCACGGTGGTGCTGCAATCGGGGGAGGATCCGGCCTTCACCGGCCCGATGCTGGCGGAGATCATTCGGGAGATCAAACGGCTGGGCCTGGTGGTCACCCTGAGCGTCGGCGAGCGGGAGCCCCGGGAATACGAGCTGTGGCGATCGGCCGGGGCGGAACGCTATCTGATGCGCCACGAGACTGCCGACCCCGAGCTGTACGGCCGGTTGCATCCCGGCCAGACCCTGGCCAAACGGATTGCTTTGCTGAAAGTGCTGAAGCAACTCGATTATCAGGTGGGAACCGGTTTCATGGTCGGCCTGCCCGGCCAGACGCCGGAGACATTGCTGGCCGATATCGATCTGGCCCGGGAGCTGGCGGCGGAGATGGTCGGCATCGGCCCGTTCATTCCTCATCCGGCCACGCCGCTGGCGGACAGTCCGGGCGGCATCGTCGACCAGACCTGCCTGATGGTGGCCCTGGCCCGGCTGGCGCTTCCCTACGCCTTGATCCCGGCCACGACCGCGCTGGGCAGCATCGATCCGCAGGGCCGGGAGTTGGCGCTTGAGTCGGGGGCCAACGTGATGATGCCGAACCTGACGCCCCGCCTGCACCGGGCGGATTATCAGATTTACCCCAATAAGATCTGCCTCAACGAGGAGGCCGATCATTGCCGGGGCTGCATCACCGGCCGGATCTTGGGACTGGGCCGGATAGTGGCCGACGATCCGGGACATCATCCGTTATGGCTGGAACGGAACCAAGCGCTCGGCCAGGCCTGACGGAACGACCGCAGCGAAGATGCGATTCCGGCGCATGGTCTAGCAGATAACGATAGGACAGGATGGAATTTGAGACGGGCAGTTGCCGATGATGGCGGCTGCTTTTCCGTTTTTCATGGGGTTTCTGAGATGAAAGGGAGATGACGGGCGGGGGTCGAAACAATTCCATCCAGGTTCATGACATCCCGTTGTCAGGTTCGATCGGTTATACTGAAGCGAAAAAGAGAGGATGGGGAGCGCTCATGACAAAACAAGAGCAAGAAATCGCGGTTTTTTTGAAAACGCGGGTGATCGGCAAAACATTAGCGACCGAGCCGCTGGTTTATTCTTTGGAAAACGGGAGGCTGGAAGGGGTATATTCGGATCAGATGATCTTCGGCGGATTGTACACTTCGGAAGCGGGGTTCTATTTCGACCTCAGCGTGATTGCCAAGGAAACGGTCTATGAGTTGGGAGCCGACGGCAGCCGGGCCGGTGTGAACCGCGATTATAACGGGGTGAGCGTCTTCCGGTACGAAATGGCCGAACGACGCAGCACTTCCGAGATTACCGGGATCATGCGCCTGATCTCCAGTACTGTAAAAGATCATACCGTCGCCGCCATGGCCTATGGGCTTCATCGGGTCCGGCTCTCCGCCGCTGAATTGTGTTGGGAAGAAAAACAACTGTTATACCGGGACATGACCGCCAATGAAGGCGGATACCGCCCGGTGGCCCTGGATTCCACCGCCAGATTCTTTCTGAAAGACGCGCGGCTTCATTTCGAATTCATTCCCACGGTCTTTGATATCGATCCGGCGACTCTGGAACGGACGGAAGCGCAGGATAAATGGCCCAGCTTTATCGCGAAAGAACAACCATAGAGCGGAGCAACCGCCACGATGAGCGTCTTGAGGCCAAACTGGTCCTCACCGGGTTCGGCCGGTAATCCGGAGACTGGAGGCGGTTTCCGGTGCCTGCGACTACTGATGGCAATATTTTCATCGTGTCGAAATAACGGCAGGAAGTTTCTGGGACAGGTCGAAAATGTATGAGTAGATGCCGCTTCCAATTCAAACACCTTTCAATTCAATGGAGGGGGTCTGGCGGATGTTTCAAAAGTGGGCGGCCTTCTGCTCCAAATTCATGGCGGTGCATGTTCTCAGCTATTTTCTGGCCGGGGCTTTCTTTTACCAATGGCTCACCAAACCGTTTTATCAAGGCCAGGGAGCTGAAGCGATCTTTAAAACGTTTATGCGGACCGAGTCCGAACCGTTATTGTGGCAACACGTGATGACTTGGCAGATTCCCGGCCAGATCTTGCGGGGTTTGTTGATGGGGTGGGCTTTGTTGCCGTTCCTTGAGGTACTCAGAGGCTGGCGGTATTGGAAGCGGGTTTGGGTGCTTTTCGGTATTTACTTCGTCTTTTCCCATCTTTCGGCCACCGGGCCGACGACCGGCGGGATCGAGGGGTTGATCTATTTGCGGCCCGAAATCATGAATCCGCGCATTTTCTTAGCGGTCCAACCCGAGATTATCTTACAAGCTTTGGTGTTGGCCCTGGGCGTCTCATGGTGGATGATCCCCAAGTCCGAACGTAAAGTGGGAACGGTCCTGACTCACGATTGAATCGTATCGTTATCTGGAATTTCTCATGGAGTAATCGAGATGGAACTGCTGGAACAGATCAAACAATTGGCGGGGTTCCATGCCATTGATTTCATCGGAGTCGCCGGAATCGCCGCCTATCACGATCAGATTGAAGCGATCGGCGGGACGCTGTCCCGCGATTATCCCCGGGCCATTGCCATCGGCATCGTGTTGCAAAAGAGCATCGTTCGGCTTTTGAACGACCGCGGGACCTATGAGAACGTCTTCCAGTATCAACATCATTATGACGTCACCAACGCCCGGCTGGACCATTTCGCCGCCATTGTCAGTTCGGTCATTCAACGCGGCGGCTATCCGACGCTACCGGTCCCGGCCGCAGAACGGATCGACAGTGAGCGCGTCTGCGCTTCGGTCTCCCATAAAATTGTCGCGCGTTTGGCGGGCTTCGGCTGGATCGGCAAGAACTGCCTCCTGATCAACCCCGATTACGGTCCCGGTATCCGCTGGACTACGGTCCTGACTGCGGCGCCCCTGCCGGAGAACCTGCGGGTCTCGGAGAACCGCTGCGGCGACTGCCGGCAATGCGTCAAAGCCTGCCCGGCCCAGGCGATCAAGGGCCGCAATTATTATGACGGCGAGCCGCGCGACCGGCGCTTGGATGTGTCCAAGTGTGAAGCCTACTTTGATGCCTTGGAAAAGGCGGGGAAACTTCGGGTTTGCGGCATGTGCCTTCAGGCTTGCCCCTATGGGCGGAAAACACCGTAAGAAAAGAGGATCGCTGAATGATGAAATTGTCGCAATCGCCATTGCCTCCGGGCATCCGAACCATCATGGTCGTCAATTGCCTGGCCACGGTGCTTACGCTTCTGTTTTGGCTGCTGGTCCTCTGGAGAGTATTCCTGGCGCCGGAAAATCCCACGGCGCTATCCATGGCATCCCGTGCTTCCACACTGGGATTTTTGATTTCCGACCTGATCTGGGCGGTTCCCATCATGGCCGTAAGCATTCCGGGTTTGGCGCGGTTGCGTTTTTGGGGTTGGGCCGCGGCCCAGTCTGCCAATATCCTGTGGATCTACTCGATGACCAATCTATGGGTCCGCGACAGCTACTCCGGTGTGATTACGCCGGGGGATATTCTGTTCCTTCCCTTGGCACTGTTTTCGTTATGGTCGGTTTGGTATTTGTGGATGAAGCGGAGCCAGTTTCGGATAAATGAATGAAATATACTCCTTCATAATTTTGATATCAAAGCTATCCGTTACTAAAGAGCGGCCAAATCCTCGGTACATTGAACGGGAAGTGTAAACATGCATAATGCCCTCAAACATTACTTGGTGTTAAGAGGACAGTTGGATAAGGCGTTTGGAAAAGAAAAGAGCCGGGAAATATTGCGAGGCTTGGATGGCGTGGATGGGAGCGAATCGCCCGAACAAGCTTCGCAATGGGCCAAAGAATTGGTTTACCGGCTTGAGGAAAACATCGAAAAGGAGCGGCTCGTGACGATCAGGGAAAACTGTACTTGTATCAAATGTAACAAGTATTCACCGCTGGTTAAAAAGTTTCAAGAGTTGCGGAAGGCTGCGCCGGACGATGATACATACCTTCGAGAAGTTGTAAACTTTTTGAACGGTAGAGGCCGTTGCGGGAAAAAAGTCGGGCTGGTGGACGGAAAGATCATATCCCATTTTGCTTTTTCCGATCATTGCAGTTGCCATGTGGTAAAAGACGGTTGGAAAGCTCCGCCGTCAGTTACTTGGTGTCATTGCTGCAAAGGCAGTCTACTGAGTGTATATCAATATGTGTTTGTTGAAAAAATTTGCAAAATGGAGATCGTTGAGACTTTTGCCACCGGGGGCAAGGATTGCGTATTTGCGACTTATTATATGGATAGCGTTTGAAATGAGACCTTATCGCATGGTTTATAATTTTAGGAGGAAATATGGACAAAACAGCGCTGGCCATTCAAATGTATGATAGCGCGGCGGCGAGTTTCGCCGCCAAATTTATGGATCTTAAACTCTACCGTAACAGCATCGCCGCCTTCAGCGAGCTGTTGTCCGGGGACGCCAAGGTGCTGGACCTGGCTTGCGGCCCCGGCAATGTGGCCAAATTCCTCGCCGAAGCTCACCCCGACATCGCCATCACCGGCCTCGACCTGGCGCCGGCAATGATCGAGCTGGCCCGCGCCAATGTTCCGCAGGCCGAGTTTCAGGTGCGGGACATCCGCGACTTGGATTTCGCGCCGGGCAGTTTTGACGCGGTGGTGGCGGCTTTCGCCCTGCCGTATCTGGATCATGCGGAAGCGCTGAAGTTCATTGCGGATATCGGCCGGATCGTGAAAGAAAACGGCCTGTTGTACCTCAGCTGCATGGAAGGGCCGTCCAGCCGCGTCGAGACGATGAGTTTCGCCCCGGACAGCCGGGTCTGGGTCAATTATTATACCGAGGAATTCCTGCGGGAAGCCTTCAAGAAGAACGGTCTGGCGATCTTGCAACCGCTCCGGCAGGACTATCCGGAACAGGACGGGTCGATCACGGTGGATATGATTTTTATCTTACGGAAAGTGGCTTGATCCGGTTTTTTTACGGAGAATTAAATTATGGAGCGTGACTCCCCGAAATGATCGCCTATCAGGAGTTTTCTAAAGCCGATTGTCCGGAGGTGCTGGCATTTTGGCGGGCCATTGCGGGACTGGGGCTGAATCCGCAGGATGATACGCCCGCCGCCATCGGCGCCTTTTTGGACCGCAATCCCGGTTTTAGTTTTATCGCGCGCCGCGACGGCCGGGTCGTCGGCGCCCTGCTCTGCGGCCACGACGGCCGGCGGGGCGCCATTTATCATCTGGCGGTGGTCGCCGACTGCCGCAAAATGGGTATCGGACAGACCTTGCTCCAGTTGGCGCTGGACCGCCTGAAGGAGGCCGGGATTCAACGCTGCCGCCTGCTGGTTTTGAAAGGCAATGATGCGGCGAAAGCCTACTATCATCACCTGGGATGGAAAGCGGATACGTTTTTGAATGCCTATTCGAAACAACTGTCGCCGGCGGACTGAGCGTCTACGTTCATCCAAATCCGGTCGAAATTTTTTTATAGGAGCAGGCAATGTCCTATTCAATCAGGGAAGCCCAAATCGCCGACGCCGACCGGGTTGTGGAGCTGGTCGTCCGGTTGCTCAGCGAATTGGACCGCGTCCCAGTCGAGCTGGATCGGGAAGCGTCGCGCCAGATTTATAAGGAGTTGATCGGCAATCCGGCTCACCGGGCCTTTATCGCTTGGGACGGGGAGAAAGCGGTGGGACTGATCACGGTCGTTCAATCCCTGGCTATCTATGCGCGGGGCCGTTTTGGAATCATCAATGAATTTTATGTAATGCCCGAATACCGGTCTTCCGGCATCGGCCGGCTGATGCTGGAGGAAGTTGAGCAATTCGGCCTCAGCCGGGGTTGGCAGAGGCTGGAGGTCGGGGCGCCGGAACGCGAACACTGGTCCCGCAGCATCGCCTTTTATTGTAAAGAAGGTTTCGTGGAAATCGGCCCGCGCCTGAAAAAGCTCTTTCCGGGCGGTCCGCCGCGTTGATTTCCGCCGCTCCGCTCCTCTTTTCTCACGACATGGGCAATCATCATTCCTCTTCAGAAGAAATAAGGCTTCCGATAGTTTCAGGCAGTTGCCGAGGATGGCGGCTGCTTTTTCTTTGGAATGAAGGGAAGAGAATACGCGATATTGGAGTGGCAACAAGATAATAGCCTTCCCGAAGCGATGGCAAATATTATATAATGGCTATGGGAGGTGTTGATTATGGGTTTGTTACAAATGACAGACGGCTGGCAAAGTGAATGGTCCCAAAAAGGATTGGACATCAATCGCTGCACTTGCTTAACATGCTACAATACAAAAAGATGTGAGTATGCATTTGAGACCTATAATCAAGACGGAGAATGTTTGTGGTGTCAGATGCAATGGTAACTCCGGATGTCCATCGCGAATCATGAACCCTGAAGCCGTCGGGATCAACACCCCGGCGGCTTCACTTTAACCCTATGGTTTTGAAATGCCTACTCCAAACAGTTGGCGCCGGCAGGGTAAGCCTTCCTGTCATTCTGGGGGACGGCTGAATTTTTTGAAGAAGCGGCAAACCCTATTTCATCAGTGGAGCAAAGATAACCCATGATGACCGAACGAAGCCGGATGGGAGTCGGGGCAGTTTCCCGAAACTCCGGGGATGCATCCGCGAAGCTCGGTCTTGTTTCCCGAAGTCTTGGTCCTCTTTCCCGAAGGATTCGTCCCGCATCTTCAAGTCTTGGTCCTTTATCCCGGAGCTTTGGGGAAGGTTCCCCGAGGCTCCGGGAAGCTAGGATGACCTTTCGGGAAGAAAGGATCGAAGGATCCGTTGAAAGGATCATGGGATCCCTTACAAGGATGGCTTTCATCCTAACAAGGATGAAGAAGATCCGAGTTGGACCGAAGACCATACCTTACATGAGAGGGGATCGCCTAATATATTACGGGGGCCGGGATGAAGGACGGAGCATCGGGGAAGCCGGCCGGAAGCGCGCGGCGGAAAGGCGGCGGGTTGCGGACAAAGCCCGGATTGACTGGAGCGCGCGGCGGTATTATAATTAATCCTAAAATACCAAAGAAATAGCGTGATGGGAAAATGTGCTCGTCCCCTGGGGGCGGGTTTTCATTTTGGAGGATAGAACGGATGATCATTGCCCAAACACAGTCGGAGCACGGCGAGACCATTTTGCGTCAGGGCAGCGCCGGATATGAGCTGATCGTCGACGGTCAGTTTCTGATGTCCTCGGCCAGCGGTCCGTCCTCGGAGGAGCTGGTACGACTGGGATTGGAGGGACTCGCAGCCGCGGACGCTCTGACAGTGCTCATCGGCGGACTGGGCCTGGGTTTTTCACTCCGGACCGCGCTGGCTGAGCCGCGGGTCGCCGCGGTGCGGGTGGTGGAGCTGGAAGCGGCGCTCATCGACTGGCACCGGCGCGGCCTGCTGCCGGAGACGGCCGCGTGGATCAATGACCAACGGGCCAGTATCGTCCATGACGATCTGCTGCGGTTCCTAGCCCGTTGCGAAGCCCGTTACGATTTGATTGCGCTCGATATCGACAACGGTCCCGACTGGCTGAGCCACGCCGGGAACGCCGGCCTCTACACCCCGGCCATGCTGAGCCGCGTCGCTGCACTGTTGAATCCCGGCGGGATCGCCACCTTCTGGTCGGCGGACCAGGCGCCGGGATTGATGCAACTGCTCAACGAGGTTTTTGGGAATGTCGCCGAGATTGGGCGGCTGGATACGAACGGCGCGGGGAAGACGATCGAGGCTTTCATTTACCGCTGCCGAGTCTAAAAGCCATGGGATAAAGTCTCTTTCCAACCGATTCAGCCTGTAAAAGGTTTAAAAATCGACTTTATCCCTTGCTTCTCTGAGTTTTTGTGTTCACTGGCCTTCGGGCAGGGTTTATCACAACGCTTCGAATTGGTATCGAATCAATGTTCAGCGGAGGCGAGATTTATGGAGAAGTTTTTTAAGTATCGTAAAAAATCAGGTTATTCGGAGGTGGTCGGTGACGCCTCGAAACTGGAGTTAATCCGTTTTGGCCTGATTCAGTTGGAGTCCGGCGAAGCGATCGATTTAACCTCCGGCGAGTACGAGCTGGGTCTGGTGCTGCTCTCCGGCCAGTGCGACATCGCCTGTGAGGGAGAGAAATTCACCGATCTCATCCGCAAAGATGTTTTCAGCGCCAAACCAGTCGCGGTCTACATTCCCCGGGACGCAAAGTACGAGGTGAAAAACGCCGGCCCGGGCCCGCTGGAGATCGCCGTCTGCAAGGTCAAAGCCGGCCAGAAGTTGAAACCATTCCTCATCCGGCCGGAAGAGACCATCACCAATCACCGGGGCCGGCTCAACTGGAATCGCGACGTGGTGGACATCTTTACGCACAACGTGGCCGGACGGGTGGACCGGATCCTGGTGGGGGAGACTTTCGCCTGCCCCGGGCAGTGGTCCAGTTATCCCTCGCATAAACACGACCGGGATAATCCGCCCCAGGAAGTCTGGATGGAGGAAGTCTATCATTTCAAGGTGGATCCGCCTCAGGGCTTCGGCATTCAGGTGCTTTACACCGACGATCTGTCGCTGGATGAAAGCTATACCGTGCGGAACGGCGACACGATCGCCATTGCCCGGGGTTATCATCCGGTGGCGGCGGCTCCCGGATATCAGGTTTATTATTTATGGGTGATGGCGGGCCGAAGCGGCCGCACCCTGACCCCCAATGACGACCCGAATCACGCTTGGCTCAAGGCTGTCGAACGGATGCTGTGAAAACCGGCATCGCCACGATATTCATCCACAGCGGCTTGACGCCGCTGTTTGTTATTCAAGGGCCGTCGGTTAATAAAAATACATTTTTCCATCATAAATAATTATTTTCATGGCTTCCGTTCCCAATGGACCAATGGCGCTTTCAAACCTGGCGGGATCGTACTGGCTGAAATCGGCCAGAAAAAATTGTATACAGGATTCATTGTCTTCCAAAAGAGGAATATCGGCCCCTTGGTTGAATATTATGAGAAATTTAAAGATGGCTGGTGATAGGAATGTTAGAATTCAGCAAACGCAGCAATACCCTGGAACAGACCGAATACTTATACAGCCTCCAGGATGTCCCGGAGCCGCATCTGTACCGTCATTTATTCAACTATGAGGAAGTTCCCAAGATCGCTTTCAACCACCGGCATGTGCCGATGCGCCCGCCGGAAGAGATCTTCATTACCGACTCCACCTTCCGCGATGGCCAGCAGGCCCGCGAACCTTATACAGTCCAGCAGATCGTCGATTTATTCAAGTTCTTGCACCGTTTGGGGGGACCCAAGGGGATCATCCGCCAGACCGAGTTCTTTCTGTATAGCAAGAAAGATAAAGAAGCGGTCACCAAGTGCATGGAGCTTGGATACCGTTTCCCGGAGATCACCAGTTGGATCCGGGCGGTGAAGGAAGATTTTTACCTGGTCAAGGAGATGGGGATCAAAGAGACCGGCATCCTGGCCAGCTGTTCCGATTACCATATCTTCAAGAAATTGAAGATGACCCGGAAACAGGCGATGGAGCAGTTTTTATCCATCGTCAAAAGCGCCTTGGAGATCGGGGTCGTTCCCCGGCTGCATCTGGAAGATCTCACCCGGGCCGATTTTTACGGTTTCGTGGTGCCATTCGTCCTGGAACTGATGAAGTTGCAAGAAGAAGCCAAGATCCCCATCAAAGTCCGGGCCTGCGACACCTTGGGCTTTGGCGTCAATTATCCCGGCGTAGCCTTGCCGCGCAGCGTTCCCGGGATCATTTACGGGCTCTGGCATCATGCCCAACTCCCCAGCGAACAGATGGAATGGCATGGACACAATGACTTTTACAAAGCGGTATCCAACGCCGGAACGGCTTGGCTTTACGGCTGCTCCGGAGTGAATACGACCCTGCTCGGGATCGGTGAACGGACCGGCAATTGCCCGCTGGAGGCGATGGTTTTTGAGTATGCCTCGCTCCGCGGCACTTTGGACGGGATGGAGCCGACGGTGATTACCGAGATTGCCGAATACTACACCAAAGAAATCGGCTACACCGTGCCTCCGATGACGCCGCTGGTCGGACGGGAATTCAATTTCACCCGCTCGGGGATCCATGCCGACGGACTTTTAAAAGATGAGGAGATCTATAACATCTTTAATACCGAGAAGCTCCTCAACCGCAAAGTGGTGGTAGCGGTCAACGAACACTCGGGAGCCGCCGGGATCGCCCACTGGGTCAACAGTTACTTCAATCTCAAGGAAGAGCGCAAGTTGGAAAAACGTGACGCGCGCCTGTTGAAGATCAAGGAATGGGTCGACCATCTTTACGAGGGCGGCCGGAATACGGTCATCGGCGACCATGAGTTGTTGGAATATATCCAGGCCGAGATTCCTGAGTTGTGGCATGAATTGACCCGGCGTTGATCCGAACGGGGGTCGTCGCCACGAAATCATGATGGCATATAGGTTGAAATAAATATTTGAGTAAGCTTTTCCATCTGTGAAGCATGGCTGGAAAAGGGCAAATCGCGGTATTTATTTCAACCTATGAATCAAGGAAATATGTTGCAATGATTTTGAAAGTACAAAAACTTGTTGCAACATATATAGGATGTGCCGATAGAAAGGTCAGAAAACCGTCCCGAGGGGCGGTTTTTTTGATCGGTGTTTTACGGGGGTTCACGAAAATCGCCGGAGGTCAAGGTTCCGAATAAGCTGGCCGCCAAGGCGGATGTATGGCATCCCAGAAAGATGGATAACCTAATTCCATGAAATGGGTAAAGATGCTTTTCATTCTCGGCGCGTTGCTATGCCGGCCGGTCCCCGCGCTGGCGGCGGAACCGGTCGTTTTCTACGTCTCGGGCGGAACGGGCTATGTGGTGATCCAGAACGAACCCGTAATCGAGCTGGACCACGCTTATCAAGGGATGAGCGTGGCGCAGCGGGTGCGGCTGATCGCGATCCGGCTAAGAAATATCTATGAACAAGGCGATTTTGACCCTGCCGCGTTGGAGCTCTACCGCTCCCGAAAGGCGATCGGAATAAGCTATCGCGGCCAATTGCTGGCGCTGGCGGATCCCTACACCGCCTACCGGAAGCGCGTCTCCCAGGAACGGTTGGCGAGATTATGGATGACCCGTTTGACCGCGGTGGCGGACCGGATGCTCCGCCCGTATGTGACAGTGGAGAGCGCTGTCGGCTTGGCCTCTTGGTACGGCCGGAAATTCCGGGGCCGCCGCACCGCCTGCGGCGAATACTTTGACGAAAACCGTTATACTGCCGCTCATCGCTCGTTGCCTTTCGGAACCCGGATCCGGGTGACCAATCTGATGAATAACCGCTCCGTGGTGGTGGTGATCAATGACCGGGGGCCGTGGATCAAGAGCAGGCTGCTGGACTTATCCTGGTCCGCCGCAGCCTCCATCGGGATCCGGGGGGTCGTTCGGGTGAAAATGGAAGTGCTGGCGCTGCAGACGGCTACCCAATCGTAGGCAATCGATTCTATAGGAGCCGCCGCGGCCCGAAGCAGGAGGTAAGCATGAGAGCTGGGGCGGCGGCGGATTGAAGGATGGCGAATCAGTATGAAAAAATTATTCTGCCTATTCTGGCTCGGGCTCAGCCTGGTCTGGCTTCTCCCGGTCTTCGGAGCGCAGGGGGAGCTGCGAATCATCTCCTACGGGCGTGATTTGACCCCGGCCGAGCGGACGGAGATTATTAAGGATTTTCCACTCCCGGCCGGAGTTTCATTGGAAGAGATCAAGTCCATTACCGTGACCAATGAAGAAGAATGGAATTTATTGCGCGGTTTGGTTCCCGATGAGCAGATCGGGGTCAAAGCGGTATCATCGGCTTACATTGAAAAGCTGGCCGCCGGCGTGGGCATCAAAGTCGACACCAAAAACATCACCTTAATCACGCCGCACATCTACGCCAATGCGTTGAGCACAGCGGGGGTAACCGATGCCCGGATCTTCGCCACCGCGCCCCAGCCGGTCTCCGGAACCGCCGCACTGGTCGGGATCTTTAAATCCTTCGAATCATTGACAGGCAAACCCATCAGTTCTTCCGTGCAACGAACCGCCGCCCAGGAGCTGATCGCCACCGGCAATCTCGGCGAAAAGGTAGGCAAGGAAAAAGCGGCAGTGCTGGTGGGAAGGGCCAAGGAACGGGTCATTGGCGAGCAGAATGCCACCAAGGAGAATGTCACCAAGATCATCGAGGAGTCTGCCAAGGAGCAGGACCTCAGGCTGAGCAAATCGGACAAAGAGCAGTTGGCGGAGCTGATGCTCAAGATAAAGCAGCTCAACCTGAATCTGAACGCGATTCAAAAACAGCTCCGAAACTATTCCGCGCCGCCGCCAGAACCTGCCCAACCGGAGGAACCATCATTTTTCGACCGGTTGCTGGAATTTTTTAAAGCGATCTTCAGTAAGTTTTTTTCCTTCGTCGGCAAAATCATGGGCCGCTGATTTTTTCTTGCTTCCGCTCGGTCAGGCCAATGATGTTCAATTGACAATTCAAAAGGCGGTGGATATAATATAGGATAACACAAAGTGACGATGGGGAACGATCTCATTGGAAAGTCGCAGAGAGGGTAGGGGGGTGCAACTACCTGGCGGACCGTGAAGATCCTGCGCCCCGGAGCGGTCCGATGAACTTAAAAAAAGTAGTCGGGCACGGGTCAGCCCGTTATAGCGTTGGAGCGGGGTGGATAACACCCAATCAGAGTGGAACCGCGAAGCAGGCCTTCGTCTCTGTCGGAGACGAAGGTTTTTTGATCGCCGGAATCAGTGAAAGCGGCGGAGGGCGAACCTCGATGGTCTTTTCACCCGGCCGCCTTCTTGGGGCAGGGCCGATCTTTTTGGAAATCAGGAGGTGGCGCATGTTTAATCATCTGCGTGAAGATATTCAGACTGTATTCGACCGCGATCCGGCGGCCCGTTCCTGGGTGGAGGTGCTATTATGCTACCCGGGAGTCCATGCGTTGTTCTGGCATCGCGTCTCCCATTGGCTTTATGAGCGGCACTGGTTTTTATTGGCGCGCTTCATCTCCCAATGGAGCCGGCTGTGGACCGGGATCGAGATCCACCCCGGGGCGAAAATCGGCCGGCGTCTCTTCATCGACCACGGGATGGGAGTGGTGATCGGGGAAACGGCGGAGATCGGCGATGATGTCACGATCTTTCAAGGAGTCACCTTGGGCGGGACCGGCAAGGAGAAGGGAAAACGCCATCCGACCATCGGTAATGGCGTGATGATCTCCACCGGTGCCAAGATTCTGGGTTCGATCAAGATTGGGGATCACGTGAAAGTCGGCGCCGGAGCCGTAGTATTGCGCGAAGTTCCTCCGAATACCACGGTGGTCGGAGTTCCCGGCCGCGTGGTGGTTCAGAACGGCGTCCGGGTGAACGGCCCGGATCTGGCCCATAACAATCTGCCGGATCCGGTGGCCCAGATGCTTCAGTGTTTGCAGCATAAGATCAATGAATTGGAAACGCGGATCGAGGAACTGGAGGCGGAGAAAAAGATCAACTTGCGGTCGGGGAATGGCTGTTAGGACCGGACTCACTCCGCCGCCCATGCGCTGGAGTGTAGCGGAAGTGGAGAATATCGGAGCAAGGGATTGAATGGACTTATTTTCATTATCATACCGGCAATTATTTCACGAATCTAGCGAATGATGGAGGCAACAATGGCAATTCGCGTTTTTAACACGTTGTCCAAGACGAAAGAAGATTTTGTGCCGCGCGAAGCCGGCAAGGCGTCGATCTATGCCTGCGGCGTCACCCCGTACGATTTTGCGCATATCGGCAATTCCCGGCCTTGGGTCTTCTGGGATTGCGTGCGCCGTTTCTTAAAGTACCAGGGCTATCAGGTGACTTTCATTCAAAACTTCACCGATGTCGACGACAAGATTATCAACCGTTCCAAACAGCTGGGCAAGGATCCTTTGCAGCTGGCAGGGGAGTATGCCCAGATCTGTCTGGAAGACATGGCAAAGCTGGGGGTATTGCCGGCCGAGAGGTATCCGAAGGTTTCGGAGCACATCCCGGAGATCATTGCGATGGTCCAGACTTTGGTCGACAAAGGTTTTGCCTATGAATTGAACGGCGACGTCTATTTTCAGGTCGCCAAGTTCAGCGAGTACGGCAAGCTGTCCGGGAGGGATCTGGAGGAGATGCGGGCCGGAGCCAGGGTCGAGGTGAACGAGGCCAAGCGGGACCCGATGGACTTTGCGCTCTGGAAGGCCGCCAAACCGGGGGAGATCGCCTGGGATTCGCCCTGGGGTCCGGGCCGTCCCGGATGGCACATCGAGTGCTCGGCGATGTCCCTGAAGTACCTGGGAGCCGGTTTTGATCTGCACGGCGGCGGCGAGGATCTGGTCTTCCCCCACCATGAAAACGAAATCGCTCAATCCGAGGCTTATCTCGGACAGCAATTCGTCCATTATTGGCTGCACAATGCCTTTGTGACCGTGGGCGGCAACCGGATGGGCAAGTCGGTGGGGAACTTCTCCACGATCCGCGATGTTATGAGCAAGTTCTCACCCAAAGTGGTCCGTTTTTGGCTGGTCGGCACCCATTACCGGAATCCGATCAGCTTCGGCGAGGAAGAATTGGCGACCGCGGCCAAGGGATTGGAGCGGTTGGAGACCGCCCGTTTCAATTGGGAGCATCTGCTGAAGCAAGCGGGAACTCCCGGGGAGGCCGGAGCGGCCGCTCCGGCAGTGCGGCAGCAGATCGCCGAAACCCGGGCCGATTTCATTGCCGGGATGGAGGATGACTTCAATACGCCGCAGGCCCTGGCGAGCCTTTACGATCTGGTGCGGGAAGTCAACCGTTGGACGCAGAGTCAGGATTTCCAATTGACGGCGGAGGCTCAGCAACTGCTCCAGGAGGCTTTGGATACCCTGCTGGAACTCGGCGGCGAAGTGCTCGGCCTGTTCCAGGCCGAGGGCGGTGCCAAGGCGGCGACCGTGGACGCGGCGGAGGTGGAGGCCCTCATCGCCCAGCGTACCCAGGCTAAAGGAGCCAAGAATTGGGCGCTGGCGGATCAGATCCGGGATGAGTTGAAGCAAAAAGGAGTGCTCATCGAAGATACTCCGCAGGGTGTGCGCTGGCGGTTCGAATAAAGCCTTTTTAATAACGAATCACCGACGGGGTGATGAGTGAAGAAAACGTCGCGGGAGACGATCGAATCCGCGGCGTTTTTTCATGGATCGGCATTTTTGGGAGTTCTTTCAAACGCAATCGCCCGGCAGCAGTTTCCGGTCCCCCGCCCGGCCCGTCGAGCCAGAGGATTGTAGCCGCTGCGGCGCTTTTTTCGGAATTGACCCGCCGGCTTGACGCTGAAACGGGAGAATGATATACTTGAAACGATCGTGTAACTACCATACAACTTTACAATAGTTACTGCATGAGGGGGGAATACTGATGAATCAGGACGAGGAACGGATCGTCGCGATGCTGGCGGAGGAGGGTTATCCGGGACGGATGGTCGCTATCGAGCACCTGGAGGAGCTGCGGCAGGAGATCGCGGCGCGGCGCGCGGCGGGGCTTTTGGACGAAACGCTCATTCAACGATATTTGAGCGACTGGCAATTCGACTATACAAAGCAGTTGCCGGAAGCCCGCTCGATTCTGGTGGTGGCGGCGGCGCAACCGCTGATGCAGTTGGAGTTTGAATGGCGGGGAAGTTTCCATCCCGTACTGGTTCCCCCCACCTATATTGCAGAGGACGATGGCCGCGTCGCCGCCACCGTGGCCCACGCGTTGCAAAGCAAAGGATATCATGGAGTGCAGGCCCGGCTGCCCCAGAAATTGCTGGCGGTCCGGTCCGGGCTCAGCCGCTACGGCCGGAATAACATCTCCTATATTGAAGGCATGGGCAGCTTTTATACGATCATGGCCTTCTTCACCGACCTGCCGTTGAGCGAAGATTCGTGGCAGGAAGCAAGCAAAATGCCGGAATGCGAGGCTTGCCGCGTTTGTTTGCGGAATTGCCCCACCGGTTGTATTGATCCGGAACGGTTTCTGATTCATGCCGAGAGGTGCCTCACCTATTTGAATGAGAACAGCGGCGAATTTCCCGACTGGGTAAACGCCCATGATCACCATGCGCTGGTAGGCTGCATGAAATGCCAGACCGTCTGTCCGCAAAACCGGGAGCGGCTACGCACCGTGGTGATGAAGGAGACCTTCCATGAAGCGGAGACTGCCGCCATTCTGAGCGGCGTCGCTTTGGAGCAGTTGCCCGGGGTGACACAGCAGACCCTGAAACGCTTGGGCATGACTGATTATTGCCAGGACCGGATCTTGGCGCGTAATTTAGGAGTACTGCTCGCCTCATGATACCCAGTCCGGTAGTCTGAGGGAGAAATCCATCGCCCCGGCGCGTTCGGTGCAGCCCGTGAGTGAACATACCGAGATTGCATTTGGAATAACCCCAGTATGTCCTCGTGATACTTTTGTAACTTTTTTCAATCCATCTTTTATGACATATTTTGATTCATCATGGCATAGTATCTTTTGTCAGGATTTGGATGCGTCGCTTCTGAGAGGCGCCTCGACAATAGGACAGGGGCCCTTGGCCTTCCAAAACAGGAGAAATCGGGAGTCGACGAGGATTCGGCACAGCACCGTTGCGGATCCTGATTCCTGGAATGGCTGTTTCACTACGGAGCCAATTGGGGAAGGAGAACATCGCCTGGACATCGTTTCCGAAGGCTCGATTCTGCCGGGGATTTGGTCAGCAGAGCAGGGAACCGCTCCGGTGGAAGACTCCCGCCGCATGTTTCGATGGGGAGAACGCAATGATGAGAGGCAGGACAATCTATTCTATTGTTATACCGGTTTTGCTGGTATTCGCGTTAGGTCTTTGGGCTTTGGCTGATCCGCAGCGTTTGCTGCGGCCCGTTCTTCAGCAGTCATTACGAGGTACTGCGGAGCCGTCGCAACCCGCTCCCTCCGGGGAGCGCCCCGAGGGGAAGCCGCAACGGCCCCAGGGATTTAACCTGATGCTGCTCGGCGTCGATAGCTGGTCGGACAATAAAGCGCGCGCCGATATGATCATGATCGCCCATGTGAATCCCGTCCAAAAAAAGATTAACCTCATCAGCATTCCGCGGGATACCCGGGTAAAAGTCGCCGGTGTCGGATACACCAAACTGAACCACACGCACATCGTCGGGGAGATGGCGGGTGGCAACGGGGCTGGAACCCAGGCGACGCTGGCGGCTACCGCCGCCTTGCTGGATTGTTCCATTACTTCCTATATTAAGGTCAATTTCCGGGGTTTCGCCGACTTTATCGATAGCATCGACGGGCTCGATATCACGTTGGAGGAGCCGGTGAAGTTGACCTACGGCCATCAGACCCTTCCGGCGGGTACAAGCCATATCAACGGAGCGACCGCCCTGGATCTGGTCAGGGAGCGCGCTTCCCTATCCGATGGGGATTTTGGTCGCCAAAGGAATCAGCAATTGGTATTAAGAGCTTTGGGAGAGAAATTGCTCAAACCGGAGCACTTCTCCGATCTGCTCCGCCTGATTCGGAAGGCCAAAACCGATATTCTGGATACCAATCTATCTGACCTAGAACTCTTCAAGCTGGCCTGGACATTCAAGCAGATCCCTTTAGCTGCGGTCAGCTATCATCAGCTTCCGGGGCGGTCAGCTTATGCCAGGGATCCCTTGACCCGATCTATCTTATATTATTGGGTCCCCGATACTCAAAAGACTAAGCGGCTCGGAGCGGCGTATCTGCAATGACTTCTTGGCAGCCGCCGCTGGATTGCCGTATCACTGAACGGTCCGGCGGTCGTTGAAAGCTCCGGTAACCGCCATGACCTCGGTTTTTTAGGAGAAATATTGCAAAATAAACACGCGAAGCCGAAAAATTTTTACAGGATTATTACAGGATATGTAGAAGTAATATATTAGAAATCGGTTACCATAAGTTAGCAATATTCAGATGTCTTCTGTCAACAGTATCTTCCATTTTAAACGCTCGGGTTCTACGATAAGGTTTGCAAGATATTCACTTTCACCTGGGTTTCATGATTTTTCCATCCTTTCTAAATATTCGTTATCGATATTTAAACCTCATTTTACTTACCAACTGGATAGTTTCTGGGGCTTTCGGCCCAATGCGATATTTCCTGAAGCTAGGCTTGGAATTTGTCAAGCGAGGTGATGCCATGGACCGTTACATTGTTGGTTAGACTTGGTAAAAGGAGGTTCAACAATGTCATTTAAAATTACAAGACTGGCTGTGGTTCTTTTTCTCCTTTGCGCAGTCCCGATTTTTGCTGCGCCCGCCATCGACTCCACATCAGCCGTCGTTCCGGAAAAGGGCGGTAATGGTGAGGTCATTACCGTAACCATTGCGGGAACGGGTTTTGATCCCGACGCTACCGTTGAGTTGAACGGCAGCGATGACACGACGATAACGGGCACTGATGTCGCGGTTGATGACGCTGGAATTACTTGCAATTTCGATCTCAGTGGACAGCCGACTGGTAGTTATGACGTCGTTGTGACCAACCCCAATGGTGAAAGTGCTGTCGTAAAAGGCGGATTCACCATTGAGGAAGCGGCTACGGAAGAATTAGAAGAAGATTCTGAGGAAGCTGTAGAGGAAGACGCTACGGAAGAGATCGCAGAGGATTCTGAGGAAGCCGTGGAAGAAGATGCTACGGAAGAATTAGAAGAAGATTCTGAGGAAGCTGTAGAGGAAGACGCTACGGAAGAGATCGCAGAGGATTCTGAGGAAGCCGTGGAAGAAGATGCTACGGAAGAATTAGAAGAAGATTCTGAGGAAGCTGTAGAGGAAGACGCTACGGAGGAGATCGCAGAGGATTCTGAGGAAGCCGTGGAAGAAGATGCTACGGAAGAATTAGAAGAAGATTCTGAGGAAGCTGTAGAGGAAGACGCTACGGAAGAGATCGCAGAGGATTCTGAGGAAGCCGTGGAAGAAGATGCTACGGAAGAATTAGAAGAAGATTCTGAGGAAGCTGTAGAGGAAGACGCTACGGA